>NZ_JBBOCC010000002.1:0-15000 GCF_038002265.1 Paenibacillus sp. FSL R7-0179 | reverse complement strand
GTTCGCAAACGCCTTAGCAATCTGCTCCTTCTGCGCTGCAGTGTATTGTACCGCCGTCAGCTTCACAGCTGAACCATTATCCGGCGTTGTGGTCCCTGTTCCAGTTCCAAGGATAACTTCATTCGTGGAGGCATTGAATGTCACCGGCACCTTCAGTGCATCTGCCATCGCCCGGACCGGAAGATACGTTGTATCCTTATAAGTGATTGGCGCCATCGCTTTGCCGTTGTTATCGACGGGGGTATAGGCCGCTCCATTAACTTTGAACCCGATGCCGTGGTTAAGATAGGCGCTGATCTTCTGCATATTGGTTCCCGCGTAGACCCCTGCTGAACCTGTAACGGCCATTCCGAATACCATTGTTGCTATGATCATTTTTTTGCTTTTCATTGAATATCGTCTCCCTTAGTTAGGCTGTTAGTGTGTTCCTTGCTATGAATTCATTAAACCATTAACTTGTTTCTAACTTGTATCCGGATTGTAAAGAAGTAATTCAAATGCTCACCCCATACACCTCTGTATACAAAACATCTCTGAACCGGCGGAACTCCTTCATTGTCACAGGCTCCGGGTAGGTCATAATGCACAGCGGAAGATCGGCTTGCCCCGCACGCAGCGGCGGCTGCATATAATCATAGGGATTCAGGTAAAAGCCCAGCCGCTCATAGAATCCGATTCTTCTCTGCTCCAGCTCACCGTCCGGCGGCTCTACCTCAAGCAGCACCGGCTTGTCCGAACGCAGAAGGTAGCTGCTCATCAGCTTGCGGCCGATCCCTCCGCTCCGGCGCTGTGGATTCACGGCAATATGCTCAATGAACCGCAGCTGGGGTAACTCCCATGCCGCCAAAAAAGCCAGTATCTCCCCCTCCGCATCCTTGCTGGTATACAGATGATAATTCGGCTGATTCAGCAAAGCCTGCTGCCCGCTGCGGGTTCTAATCTCACTTACCGGAAAAGAGGCTTCCATGATAGCGAATATTTCATTGAATTCTGCTTCACTGATACCTGCTTCATTAATTAATGTCTCATTGATCACTTTATTCTCGTCCATTGCAATGGCCTGCTTTCTGCCGCTTCGCTGCGCAAAGGGCTCTAATGTATGGTTCCCTTATCAAGATAAAAATACTTCCAGGGAGCCTGTATGCATCAAGTTGTTCAAAATAAAGACTGTCACAGAACATTCTCCAATGTCCCAGGGGCTGATTAGCATCTGGTACTAGGAGAACGTGCTATACTGTAGTTAACAGATACATCATTACTTAATAATAGGAGAGGTTCATTTGGATAATCAACGCTGGGTCGCACCTGAATTCTACAATCTCACTTCGGAAATGGAGCAGCATCCTGAAGATAAGATTGCCATTAAATGGTTACATGAAAATGGGAGCCTGGAGCAAATCACTTATGGTGCGCTCATGGCTCAGGCTAACCGTCTCGCCGGCGGACTGGCCGGTCTCGGACTTACGCAAGGCGACCGGGTTCTTGTTATGGTCCCCCGCCGCATCATCGCTTACGCGATATATCTGGCCTGCCTGAAGCTGGGACTGGCTGTTATTCCTTCGTCTGAAATGCTGCGGGCAAAGGATCTCTCGTACCGGCTGCAACACTCTGAAGCACGGGCCGTTATTGTCTGGTCTGAAGCTACAGGGGAAGTCAACAAAATCTCCGATGATCTTCCCGCACTGGACTACCGCTTATCCGTCTCCAGTGGTGCGGCTGAGCCTGAAGAAGGCTGGATCGACCTGGAGGGTCTAATGGAAGGACAAGCTGATTCCTACCCTACGGTTGCCAGCCGCCGCGATGATATTGCCATTCTGGCCTATACCTCCGGAACCACCGGCAATCCCAAAGCAGTAGTTCACACGCATGGCTGGGGATATGCCCATCTGCGGATCACGTCCTCCCTCTGGTTTGATATCCGTGAATCAGATACGGTCTGGGCTACAGCCGCACCGGGCTGGCAGAAGTGGATCTGGAGTCCGTTCCTGACGGTACTCGGCAACGGGGTGACTGGCTTTGTCTATAACGGAGCCTTCCATCCGGAACGCTACCTGCAGTTGCTGCAAGATGAGAAGATCCAGGTATTATGCTGCACACCGACAGAATACCGCCTGATGGCGAAGACTGAAGGTCTGGCAGACTACGACCTGTCCAACCTGCGCTGTGCTGTATCCGCCGGTGAACCGCTGAATCAGGAAGTGATTCATACCTTCCAGCAACACTTCAATATTACAATCCGTGACGGCTATGGACAAACAGAGAGCACACTCATCATCGCAGCGCTGAAGGATGAACCGATCCGGGTCGGCTCCATGGGCAAATCGATTGCTCCGGGCATTGTCGAGGTGATCGACGAGGACGGCCATCCGCTGCCTGCCGGGGTGGTTGGTGATATCGCCGTACATCTGAGCATGCCTGCCTTGTTCCAGAACTACTACAAAGATCCTGAGCGCAAAGCGAACTGCTCGCATGGGGAGTATTTTGTAACCGGCGACCGGGCGCGCAAGGATGAGGACGGCTATTTCTGGTTCGAGGGGCGCGGCGATGACATCATCATCAGCTCGGGCTACACGATCGGGCCATTCGAGGTCGAAGAGGCGCTGATGAAGCATAGCCTTGTTAAGGAATGTGCGGTAGTTGCAAGCCCGGATGAGATCCGCGGATCAGTCGTCAAGGCGTTTATCGTACTGAGAGACGGCCATGCCGGAACACCGGAGCTGACCAAAGAGCTGCAAGCCCATGTGAAGGAGCAGACCGCTCCCTACAAGTATCCGCGCAAAATCGAATACATCACGGATCTGCCGAAGACTACCTCCGGAAAAATCCGCAGAATCGAGCTGCGCGAGCAGGAGAAGCGTGCTAATCTGTAACAAAAGCTACTCTGCCTAAATAATAAAATCCCCGTTCCTGTAGTGATACAGGACGGGGATTTTTTTGTTTTTGACGCCTGAGCGGGCGGTACGTACCTTACTCAGACCAATATTCCGCCTCCGGGTTGAGCGCTGCGCCTACTTCGCCTTCTTTTACCAGATCGCAGTCCAGGTAGCCTTCCTCATCCAGGAAATAGACCTCATGCTTATAGAATTCACACAGCGTCTCCAGAAAATTCTCCGGTGAATCGTACATCACCACCAGATCGCCGTAGTCGTGCAGCAGATCGCAGATCCGTTCCACGCCTTCCTCAGAGCGGTAGTAACAGATATAATCACTTCCGTAGTTCGTTAGCAGCGGCAACACAGTTCCACCGCCGGTATATCCCTTCTCCTGCAGAATCCCTGACAGGATCTTCACTTCATGGCCGTATTCGCCGATATGAATCAGCCGGTAGCCCGGAATGAACTCCAGCAGACTGGGATCTTCCTCGGCCTGGCCCGTTCCAAGAACCTTATCATAGACCACACGCAGGAGCGCAGGTACTTCGGGTGTAAACTCTAATATCACATCGCTGCCTCCTGCCGGAGCTTCACCCAGACTGGCGGTGTACCCGGGACGCAGCTGCGTGGACAACTCAAGGAACTCCTGAAATGTACCGGTAAGCATGTAATCATCCTTTCCCACAAAAATATAGCGGAGCGATAAGGAACGCCCCTATCTCTCCGCTTGGTGCCGTCATGCTAATTCGCTATGTTATTGGAGACCGGTTACTTGGCAGCCGAAGTCCACATCTTCTCCAGCCACTGATCGAAATCCGCGCCCTTCTCGCCTTCATAAGCATCGTAGACGTCAATCCGCATCTTCTTCAGCTTCTCTTTGAACTCTTCGTAAGAATGGTCCTTGGGGAGACTCTTCTTAATCCGCAGAATAATCTTGGACACTCCTCTGAACAGTTCGGCTTTATTCTTCGATGGAACCTTGACCTCTTCGCCAAAAGCCACCAGCTTGTTATATGCGGCTTCTTGCACGGTATATACAGGATCGCTGATCATCAGACGATTAAGGATATCGATAATTTGTTTGTGGTTGTAGCGGCCCAGCTCTTCTACCGCTGCAAGACGCGCTCTCCAGTCTGCGGAACGGCCGGCGGCCTTCTTCAGTTCGTCATAGTTCTCTGGCAGCTCTTGGATTACTTCTTCATTATTCAAGCGTTACAATCCCCTTCTTGGTTAAATCTGATATTTAGAACGTTACCTAGTGCAATTCTACCGTACTGCGCTGCTTGATTTCAATCTTTTGTCCAAACATTCATGGAAAAAGACTTGGGGTACGGATTTTGACTAACGGTAGCCGTATGCGTATAGTATGTACCAAATCATCCGCCATTGGATAAAGGAGGCCAACTATAGATGAAGGCCATTGCTATACATATGACCGGACCGCACGGCGATCTAACGGAGATAGAACTCCCTCTGCCTGTTCCGGGTGAGCACGAGGTGCTGATTGAGATGTATGCGACCTCGCTTCATCCGGCAGATAGCAGAAACCTGGAAGAAGCGCGGATTGCCAGTGGAGAACGCCCTGCTGCCCGTCCGTTCATTCCAGGCGTGGTTGTAGCCGGAATCGTTACGGACACCGGCGCAGGGGTGAACCGCTTCAAGGCTGGCGACGAGGTATTCGGTCTGAAGTCTGCTGCCGAGAGCGGAGGTTACGCGGAATATACGTTGGCCAAGGAGGATGAGCTTGCGCTTAAGCCTCCGGGTTTATCCTTCGCAGCAGCCGGGGTGTTACCCGCTGCCGGACTTGCTGCCTGGCAGGCGCTGGCTGCTGCCAAGGTCGCAAGCCGGGACCGCGTGCTGGTGCAGAATGGTACAGGCGGAACCGGCAGCTTCGCGGTGCAGCTGGCCAAGCTCCGGGGCGCCACGGTGATTACTACCGTCAGCAGCGATGAGGAGCTGGATGTTGTCTGGGGCCTCGGGGCCGATCAGGCGATTAACAGCAGCGTGCAGGATTGTGCCGCGATTCTGGGCCAGAGCATCGATGTGGTGATTGATACCGCAGGAGGCAGTGTGCTAAGCCGCAGCTTCGCCGTACTGGCTCCGGGCGGAAGGCTGATCTCCACGGCTGAACAGCCTGATCCGGCCTTGGCAGCACAGCAAGGAGTTACAGCAGCTTATCTGACTCCCGCTGCCGATCTCTACCAGCTGAGCGAGCTGGCCCGGCTGACGGCCGGGCGGAAGCTGCAGCTGCTGACCGGCGGTACTTTTCCGATGAGTAAGGAAGGGCTGCATACTGCCCATGCGCTCAGCGTAAGCGGGAAGGCACAGGGTGTTATTGCTATCACGATAATTGAAAAGCAGCAATAACGGGATCTTCTTTTTCCAGCGTAGAGAAGGTCTCAATTCACTTGAAAGTTATGTATCAGCACGACCAGCAGCACAGCCACCAGGATACCGGGCAGCAGGTTGGCTACCTTGATCTTGGTGATCCCGAGCAGATTCAGCCCGATTCCGATAATCATGACCCCGCCTGTAGCGGTCATCTCTGCAATACAGTCGCTCAGCAGCGCATCAGGCACAAACCGGGTAATCTGCGTAGCCAGTAAAGCGATGGCCCCTTGATACAGAACAACAGGGATGGCCGAGAACATCACCCCGATGCCCAGTGTAGAAGTCAGAATTATGGCAATGAATCCGTCCATGATGGATTTGGCGTAGAGGATCTCATGATTGCCTTTGATACCGCTGTCCAGCGCACCTAGAATAGCCATCGCTCCCACAACAAACACCAGGCTTGCCGTAACAAAGCCCAGCGAAATACTCCCCCGTCTGCCCGCACCCACTCTGCGCTCCAGCCAATCGCCCGCACGGGTGAATTTGTCTTCAATGTTGATCCACTCCCCGGCCACAGCGCCGATCACAAGACTTAAGATGACGATGAGAAAATCCCCGCTTTTCAAGCCCATCTGCACCCCCAGCAGCATAAGCGCCAGCCCAATCGCCTGCATCACGGTATTCTTCATACTCTCCGGTATCCGCTCCAGCAACCTGCCCAGCAGAGTCCCGGCAATTATTGCTATTCCATTCACGATTGCTCCGAGCAGTACCATTCCTCAGCAACTCTCCCGTCGATTCTTTTCTCTCTTAATCTGCATTATAAGGGCAGCAGCCACTTTGGAGTCAAGATGATTCTCTGCCGGCAGGAATGACAGGTTCCAAGACGCACCGGTGGAAAATTGACAAATTTCGGTTATCGATGGTACGCTCACTAATATCGTTTTTAATAGAAGGTAAGGAGCGTCTCTATGACTGACCGGATGATTCTTAATCAGGCAAGCTTAACCAAGGAAGTACGCCTTATTCTTGCACTACTGAATTCCGGAAATCCAGATGAGACGGCGCGGAAGCATCCGCAGTTGTTCACAGAGGTGAACTGGAACTTATTCGTGGAGCTGAACCGTCAGCACAGGGTGTATCCCTATCTCTATTCCAGGCTGAGCAAGATGGAGGAGAAGGTGGTTCCTTCTGACGTTCTGGAGCAGCTGAAATGGCAATACCGCAGGAATACGGTGCAGATGCTCCAGCTTAGCGGTGAAATGAGCAATATCGCAAGTCAGCTGGCCGAGCTGAATATCCGCTGTCTGTTCCTCAAAGGGCCGGTGCTTGGGCAGGAGCTGTACGGAGACCTGTCGCAGCGCACCTCCCGGGATCTGGACTTCCTGGTGCCGATTGAACAGCTGGAGGATGCCGAAACCCTGCTGATCCGGCTGGGCTATGAGAAGGAAGACAAGTTCGAGAGCCTGCTTGGCGACTGGAAATGGCGGGAGCATCATTCGACGTTCGTGCATCCGATTAGCAATGTTAATCTGGAGCTGCACTGGCGGCTAGGACCGGGTCCTGCCAAAGAACCTGCGTTCGATGAGCTATGGCGTCATTCACGGACCAGCAGCACCTTCGGCCAGAATGTCCGCTATCTGGGGCCGGAGGAGCTGTTCATGTTCCTGGCTGTACACGGTGCGAGACATGCCTGGTCCCGGCTGAGATGGCTGCAGGACATCAAAATGCTGCTAATGGGGCAGCAGCCGCCCGACTCCGCCAAGCTGGTCCGCTTACTACAGCGCTATGATCACAACGCCATAGGAGGACAGACGCTGATTCTGGCCAGTGAGCTGCTGGAGACGCCTGTCGATTCCAGCCTTGCCCCTCTGATGGACAGCCCCAAGGCCCGCAGGCTGGCACAGGACATTCTGTTCTATCTCCCCCGGATTGTGAATTTGAATACCCCTCCGCTGGAGCCGGAGGTGGAGCAACACTTCAAGCGGTACCTGCCGAGCATTCTATCTACCCGAAGCCGGATGCTCCGCTCCGCCAGCTTCCTGTACCCTTATGCTGCGGATGCCAAGACGCTGCCGCTTCCGAAGATGCTGCATTTCTTGTATTTCCCGCTGCGGCCTTTACTGTGGAGCTGGCGGAAGATTACGGGGGCGGAGAAGGAGATGTAGGCAGGGACAGCTATACCAAAAAGGCAAGTGCTGCGTTAGATTAGCAGCACTTGCCTTTTTACGGTTTCGGAGCGGGGTGGCGGCCAGCCAATGTAATCGGTTTTTCGATTACATTCGGGCCACAACCCCTGCGCTCGCCCAATGTAATCGGTTTTTCGATTACATTCGGGCCACAACCCCTGCGCTCGCCCAATGTAATCGGTTTTTCGATTACATTCGGGCCACAACCCCTGTGCCCATCCAATGTAATCGGTTTTTCGATTACATTCGGGCCACAACCCCTGTGCCCATCCAATGTAATCGGTTTTTCGATTACATTCGGGCCACAACCCCTGCGCTCGCCCAATGTAATCGGTTTTTCGATTAAATCTCCGCAGTGAGTGACGTTCTAGCTCTTAGGCAATTTCAATTTCATGTATTTAAGCTCCGTCCATCTCCGTCCGACCCTTATCCAGCTTCTTCCTGCCCCTTCAACAACCGGCTAAACATGCCGCCCTTCTCCGAAGCCAAGCCGCTATAGACTCCCTGCTGGATGACCCGGCCCTGGTCGATGACCAGAATCTGATCGGCATCGCGGATCGTGGACAGGCGGTGGGCAATGACGATGACGGTCACGGAAGCCTTAATCCGCTCCAGCGCCTCCTGAATCCGCTGCTCATTCTCGGTATCGAGCGCGCTGGTCGCCTCATCGAGCACCAGAATCGACGGCTTGCGGATAATGGCGCGCGCCAGTACCAGACGCTGCCGCTCGCCGCCCGACAGGCGGACACCCCGGTCACCGAGCAGTGTATCCAGTCCGTCCGGCAGCTTGCGGACAAAGTCCGCTGAGGAAGCAAACTCCAGTGCCTCCCACAGCTCCGCTTCCTCCGCATCCGGCTTGATCATCATCAGATTATCGCGGATGGTAGCGTTGTACAGGAACGGGTCCTGTGCCACATACCCGATGGATCTCCGGTAGGACAGCAGCCGCTCCCCTGTGACCGGCTCACCATCCGCCAGAATCTCCCCGTTCTCCGGCTGCATCAGTCCCATGAGCAGATCGACGAGCGTGCTTTTGCCGGCGCCTGAACGTCCGACAATCGCCGTCATCTGCCGGGCAGGAATCCGCACATTCACATTCTGAAGCGAATACTCCTCGCCTGCATGATAACGGAAATCGACATTCCGGGCCTCCAGGCCGTACTCCAGCGTCATAGGCGGCACCCGTTCTCCGCCTTGATCGGCTTCATGCTCGGAAGCAGCCAGACATTCTTGCTGCAGCGATTGCAGTTGTTTGAAGGATGGCACTACAGAGGCCAGCTGCTCCAGCAGCGACTGGAGCGTCGAGAAGGTCGGCCACAGCCGGGTGAAGACGAGAATGACCAGCAGCAGATTCGGCCCCTGCACTTGCATGAACCGGAAGGAGACGAAGATAAATACAGCAATCAGCAGCGTGGAGGACAGCTTATACAGGAGCTGGGAGTTAGAGCGCAGGCGAGTGTAGTCGAGCTGCTCCTGCTTGACCTCGCCGGTGAAAGCATGCAGCCATTCGAGGCGGGACTGCTCCAGATTATTGCTTTTGATATCCTTGATTCCGTTCAGCTGATCGGTAATACCGCCCAGATACGTCTTACCCAGCTCTGTGCTGCGGCTGCCCAGCCGCTTCGCCTTGCGGATGAACCGCCGGGAGAAGATAGACAGCAGCGCCGCACAGACCAGCACCGCCAGTGTCATCTTGGGAGATAGCCAGAAGGCAAAAGCAATCTGCACCAGGGTGAACAACAGCGAAGTGAGAAACTGCAGGAAGCCGCTGATACCCGCCAGGACTCTGGCCAGCTCGGTGGTCATCATATTGATCAGATCAGAGGTGCGTTTTCTCAGAAAAAAAGACCACTGCGCCCGCAGCAATGCGCTATAGACCTCAACCCGCAGCTGCCTGCCATAGGTCTGCTGAATCTCGACATTGCGGATTGCCACGAACCTTGCGATCAGATTCTGGCAGAGCACAATCAGAACATAACTGCCCAGCACCAGCAGCAGCGCTGTGGATTGCGGCAGTTCACTGATGAATCCAAGCATGGGAAGATGATAGCCCGCCGCCGCACCGCCCAGCTGAATGCCAGCCATGCCAAGCATGGGAACCAGCAGCAGAATGGCGGAGCTCTCCAGCAGACCGCTGATCACCATGCCCAGCAGATTAAGATACAGCTTCACGCCCGACAAGCGCTGAAGCTGCCGGACGTAGTAGATTATAGCTTGCATGGACCCACCTCGATTACTCGGCTTGTAACACCTTTGCGAACTTCTCCACCACCACGAAGCCTTGCATAGCATCATCCCCGGACACATAATGGGCTCCGCTGCGCAGCCAGGCGTGGGCAATCATTTTCCCCTGCTTATCGCGGGCCACCCCCATATAGAGGGTGCTCTCAATGCCCCGCTTCTCCAGCATCTTCAGGCCGGCTACCGCCCGGACCATACAGGTGCTTTTCCAGGGAGTATAGCGGCTCATCACCCGGATCGCCTTGGTAATCTGCTGGATGCGGCGAATATCGGAAGGTCTGGATACTGTGGGAGTCTCCATAGACTTCACCCCAAGCTGCGGAGCTGTCCCGGCAAAGGGGAACAACAGCTGGATGCGGACCAGCATCAGCCGCCATAACGTCTCAGGAATCAGCGCAAGCACGGCCTTGTCATGCACCAGCAGAAGACGGAGCCGCCGAAGGGTGATCATGGTCCGCTAACGATGGAGACAAGATCCTCATTCAGCAGATTCTGTACAAAATCAATGACATCCTGCTGTGCCAGCTCTGCCGGTACCTCAAAGATCTCCTGCATCTTCCCGGCAATCTGCCTAATGGATACCGGTGACGCCAGCGCTTCCCAGATCTCACCGCCGACTTCGCCGAGGTTGTAGTATTTGCCGTTCTTCACATTCAGCATGACCTTCTCGCCGTCCATGTCACTTGCGATATTGCCTTCCCGTTGAACCAGCACTGACTCCAGTGACAGCACTTCTGCAGTATTCATATTCATAGGTTCATCTCCTTCACCTTGGGCATAATCGTCTCCATAATTAATTCCCTCTGCTGCGGGGCACTGAAGCCCTGCTCAGGGCGGGTCAGCCGGTACATCGGCAGGCGGTTCACGAACGAGGCCAGCAGCCCGAAGTGCCATTCTCTGACCCCCATCGGGTCGACCAGCGCTTTTTGATAAGTATGATTGTATAGGGTATGAAGCCGGTCCAAGCCGCTTATCGCCTCTACGGCCACCGGCCCGTCCTGGACCACAGACAGTTCAAATATGCCGGCCAGCGACAGCGGCTCACTCTGGAACCGGTCATGCACCGGTACGGCGAACTTGGTCTCCCGCTGAAACAGCGGACGGTACGCAGACGAATTCATTCCCAAATAGTCCAGGCTCTGCTGCCACAGCTTCTGCTGCGGATAACCTGGAACAGCTAATGGATGTCCATTATGCACCAACACGGGAATAACGTCGTCACTGACCAGGAGATGTCCCTGATCCATCAGATAGGAGGCAAGCGTGGATTTACCCGCACCTGAACGCCCCACCAGCGCATAGGCCTTATTGTCCAGCACAAGCGAGCTGCCATGCAGGGCCAGTATGCCTTTTTGCATCAATACTACCCCCATACAGCTGCCCAGAATGAACAAGCGGATACTATCGGGATCTGCGCCTGCTGCTGGAGAGACTGTAATCGTACTGCCGTTCTGTATAGAAAAAATAGCAGTGCCTTTCACCATGAACATCACTTCATGCTCCGCGATGCCCAAGTTCGGCGTAATCTTCGGTATTGCTTCCCAGCGCGCAGACAGACTGCCTTCCACTACCGACAGGCTCCCTATCCTTCCGGGGTGGTCCGTACGGGGAAGTTCTGGTAGCGCGAACTCACTGAGGATATGCAGGCCAAAAGCCTTATAACCGAGGCATTGCACTGTGCCAGCCATACTGCTCACTCCATCTCAGTCAATTTCACCCGTTGTCTTGCGGATGACAAGTGGAAACGGCATTGCCGTCCTTTGAAAGGACGGTACCATATCGGAACGTTACTTCGGATAAAGGGATAGCCCTGATCCCCCTCCAGCAAGCTAAGAGGGATTAGGGCTGAACGGTAATGCTGGAAGACTAGGAGTGACTAACGATTTCATCTGGATCGGCTTGGAACGCATCGGCAATGGATACCCCCGGGCCAGCCATAGTCATTTTCACATCCAACACTTCCAATGCAGGCTTGCTGTATTCCTTTTTCATCTTGTCACCCCCTTTCAAGAAACGTCCTTCAGGAGAGCCGCTTCAAAAAGCGGTAGAACACCAGTCCTCGCGTAAGAAGGCGGAAATCTGTGTTAAAGATTAATAATGGTTCGGGCTCACTACCCAGCCGGTCCAAGCATCCGGCGAGCCCGGGACGATTCAGATAAGACGAAGCACGGGGGTCTTGCAGCATCTCCCTCAGCTCCTGCTGGAACCTCTGCCACTCAGGCAGCATCCGGGTAATGCCGTCAGCTCCCTGAATACCGCGCCGGGTCTGGTTAAGCCTGACCTTATCCGGCAGCCGCCCCTCCATCGCCCGGCGGATAAGTGAGCGGTCCATTCCGTCCTGGACATATTGCTCCTCAGGCACCGACATACAGAAGTTGATGACACGCAGGTCATTAGTCGCATCCCGGTCCCATACCCTGTACTTCAGCGACAGCTTGGTAGCCGCCGTTCCGTTCACATTCCAGACATGCGGCTGGCGGAAATGCTCTCTGCGAATATCGTACACGGTCTGGGAAGCAGGCGACTGGTCCAGCTCCTTCAGCCGCTCCTGCACCCCTGTCCGCCGGGCAAATTCAGGATGGATCAGCTCCGGTGCAGCCTCCTGCTTCCGGGCCATCAGCTGGCCCAAGGCGGGAAAGACCTTGCGTCCGGCAATTTTCAGCATTCTTTTGCGGCTTACCCCCATCGAATGGCTGTACAGCTTATTCTCCCGGTAAAAGCGGAACCAGCGGAATTCACGCAGCAGCTTCGCCTGGTAATCCAGCGCAGGTCCCCAGGAGATGCTCCAGTTGCCCCGCTGTCCGCTGAGCAGCACACCCGCATTCTTCAGCCCGGCCTGTTCATATATGCCCCTGAGCCAATAGGAATTCTCTATGAATTTGTAGGGCATCTCCATAATATCGAGCCATTCGTCGATTTCGCCATAAGAGCTGCGGTCAGGAAAATTGTAGAAGCTAGGCTCAATGTTCCCGACATAGTCGATAGTCTCCTGAATATAGGGACGCTCATCGGTCACCCGCTGGCCCAGCTTGAACCCTGTAAAGTGATCCAGGGGATACGAGCTGAAGGTGTAGAGCGGCTTGCCGGTGCGGCGAAGCTCCTCTGCCGCAAAGCTCACCACCGCCCCTGAGTCCAGCCCGCCGCTTAAGTTCGCACCAGCCTCAAGATGGGTACGCAGCCGGTCCCGGACTGCACGTCCGAACACTTCACGGAATGCTTCCTCATACTCGCCATTGCTGCGCAGCCGGAGTGGCGACGGAGTCTGGAATGTGTAATACCGGGAGAAGGTTATCCCCTTCGTGCTAACTGTCATCGAATGTGCCGGGGGCAGCTGTTCCACACCCTGATAGACCGTGGAGAACATATCCGCGACATCCATCCGGCCCTGACCTGCCAGATACTCCGAGATCCACCCTTCATGCAACGCATGTGCTCCATCCATTAGCGTGAGCAATGGATGAATCACAGTGCAGAAGGAGAAATGTCTGCCAGAGCGGTGGAAGTACAGCGTCCGGCTCCCCGAGAAATCCCTTGCTCCAAACAGCGTCTGCCTGCCGGCATCCCAGATCATGAAGGCAAAATCTCCGATCAGATGCACCGGAGCCTGATCCCCCCATTTCTCATAGGCCAGAAGAATCAGCAGGCTGTCCGGCATCGACTCCCGATCCTCCCGGACCACCTGAAGTTGTCCGAAGAGCTCACTGCGGTTATCGATGATGGCGTCAGCTACGATCGCCAGCTTCCGCTGCGGGTCATAATAGGGAAGCACCTCACCCCGGGACTGCGGGGTTATCCACTGTGCGTGGCACCCGAGGAACAGTCCCTCCGCATTCCAGCCCCGGGCATCATCCGCCGGATAACGCTGCAGCTCCTGCATCAGGCGCAGGCCGAGCTCCGGGTCCAGCGGCCCATGCTGCATAGAATAGATCCCGGCGATTGCACTCATGGATTACCTCCAGCTGTCTATAATTTTGCTACCGTTTCAGTACTAGGTTCATTACAACAGGTTCTTAATAGTGAACACTTCTTATTACCTAAGATAACGTTCTTGCCATTAAATGTGAATAGTACCTGAGAGTACTTTTAGGTATCCTTTAGCGTATTGACTTTAGTTAAAATCTATGGTATTAAATCCCCTGAAATATGACCTATGGTATATAATGGCTTATACTAAACGAGACTGATTCACCAAATACCTTCTATAGGAGCTAGAAAGAGCGCTCGCGTAGCCGAACACACTGGCTTTACTTTGGAAGGTATCCTGCGCAATAACAAGACTGATGTACAGGGTGACTTAAGAGACACGATGGTCTACTCAAAGGTTCGCGGGGTTGAATATTAAAAAGGAGCAACTACCTATGAATACTCTTCAATTTGTCTACAATTATAAAGATATAGAGCCGCTGCGGAACAGCTTTTTTGAGCTGGCAAAAGATACGTTCGGGCTGGAGCTGGAGCGCTGGTATGAGGGAGGGTTCTGGACGGATAAGTATGTCCCTTATTCTTATGCAGAGGGAGACCGGATCGTGGCGAATGTCTCGGTGAATTTAATAGAGCTAACTATTAATGGCGTGAAGTCTCCTGCTGTGCAGATCGGGACGGTGATGACTCATCCTGACTATGGAGGGCGGGGCCTGTCTGCCCGGTTGATGGACAAGGTGCTGGAGGAGTATGGACAAGCGTGTGAGTTCATGTATCTTTTTGCCAATGAGTCAGTCTTGGAGTTCTATCCTAAGTTCGGCTTCCGTCCGGTGGAAGAACAGATCTTCTCCATGGCCTGCCCCGGAGGTGCAGCAGGATCTGCGGCAATCCGCAAGCTGGATCTAGCCGACCCGCATGATCTGAGCCTGGTCTCTACTCTCGGAGCGCAGCGGATACCGGTATCTGAGCGTCTGGGCGTCAGCGGCGCCCATGGACTCCTGATGTTCTACTGCCTGAATGTGTTCAGCGATCAGCTCTACTACCTGGAGGACGAGAATCTCATTGCCATCTGCCAGCAGGAGAATGGACAGCTTGAGCTTTTCGATCTGATCAGTACACAGCCTGTCTCCTGCCGTGACATCGCCCTGAAGCTTGCGGACAGCGGCACGGAGACGATCGTCTTCCACTTCACCCCGGATGACCCTGGCCTGGAGTTGTCAGGCAGCAGCCATTCAGAGGGTCTATTCGTCCGCACACAGGGCGGGCAGCAGTATCCTGCGAACGTTAAGCATCCGGCTACTTCCATCGCCTAGTGAAGCATCGGAATTTCTCACAGCATTCATTCGGATGCTGTGAGAATGAGACGCTGGGACGATAGTAACTGCATTTTGTACAATAGAATGCTGTAAAAAAGGCTTCGAAATAGAATCTATTGTATTCCG